>NZ_AP012542.1 GCF_000829035.1 Lacticaseibacillus paracasei subsp. paracasei
ATGGCAAATACAATCAACAAAAAACAAAATCTGGCGATGCAGGCGTTGCTTAAACGCCAAGACTATCTTGTTACACAAGGCAATGACTTGGCGCGGGCTTTTGGCAACCTAACATCTTTTGAACATAAGGTCTTGGATTATTGTTTTAGTTTTGTTAAATCAGATAGTAAACTTGAAGAAGCCTTTAACGTAAGCACCTCAGATATTCTTCATCATCTAGGTTTAAGCTCTCAGGGGAAAAACTATCGTCGTGTCGGAGAAGCTTTTAAACGACTGAACGAGCAAACTGCATTGTATCTATCTTTCAAAAATCAGGGAGGAAAAGTCGTCCTCAGAATGGCACAACTTTTTGAATATATTGATTTTGTTGAAGATGGAGCTATTCACTTTAAATTTTCCCGTCCTGCAGCACCGTATGTATTCCAACTACGCAAAAATTTCTATTCTTTTCACCTTTCGGAACTAGCTAATGTGCGCTCTAAATACGCTTTAACCATGATGAAGTTGTGGAATGCAAACTCTAATGGAAAGCTAGAGAGCACCTCTATTAAGGGCTCTATTGCAGACTGGCAGAGTTGGTTTTTAGGGAGCAATTCACATGGTGATCCCATTCACTGGCAATCTGGACGATTTAAGCAAAAAGTTCTCGGAACCGCTATTAGTGAACTTGGCAAGCTCTACCCACAAACACTATTTACCCTGATGACTAACAAACAAGGACGTGCTGTTACAGGTTATCAACTTGACATTACGAACATTCACACAAGCTTAAAACTGTGACATTATCTTTGACATTTCGTTATAAAACGAACCCAGTTGAACTACCCTCACTTAGCTAAGCCTAACAGCTCTTATCGCTTGAAGGGGGGAGTTCAAGCTGTCTTATTAAGCATAAAATAATCGCACATCTATCATTTTTATTGAAATTGTGCTATACTGATGCCAATCGAATGGAGACATAATTGTCGCCAGGAACCGCTGTAGCGCTACCTACAGCGGTTCTTTTTACGCAAAAAACGCCACCCCGCTACGGATGACGTTCTGGTGCCAAAACTTGGTCAAACCTAGTCGCTACTTACGGTCATCGTGGTGGTTCAACCAGTACTCGAACAAAAGCAAGAGTACACCAACGATGATCGGCGCGGTAACCGCTGAATCGAATGAAGACATACTTGTCACCTCCTTTAGGCGCGGTATCACGCGAAAAGGCGTAGCGACTAAATTAGTATACCAAAAAAGCCGTCAGTACCCGCTTAATTGTCTTTTAAATCTAGACGATTTTCGTTATAAAATGCACTTAGTTGACATAATGATCCTTAGTCGCAGTATTCGTCCTGCCTAGCCTCTCATACCCCACTTTGTGAAATCATAGTGGTCTACGTGCTCCTACCCTGCCCTGTTGGGCTTTTAGATTGTAAAACTTAGTGAAAAAGCCACCGCAGTTAGCGGTGGCTTTTGTTATTTCCGTGGACTAAACAGTCGTTGCCAAAAAGGCACTGGCTGTTCTGGGCTATTTTTGGTCGCTTGAGGGGCTTCTGGTGCGCGGTCGTGGATTTGATCGTCTCCTGGCTCAGAACTGCGCTCAGGTCCATTTTGAGGCATCTCCAGCCGTTTAAGCTTGTTCTCAGCCATTAGTTGGAGCTGTTGCGATTGATCTAGTAGCTTCTGGAGGTGCTCAATCTGCTTATCCTTTGCTCTAAGCTGCTCTACAAGAACACTGTTCGACTGCGCACTCGCCTGTTCAGTGTGCACACCATGCGCCTTTTGTGTGCGTTCCGAGTGTACTCCCTTGTATGCAATCATCTCCTTGATGACCTTTATACCAGCATCATCTATCAGGATACGGTGTGCGCTCTCGTGTGTGTATCGCACACGAAAAGACGCGGTTAGATATTTACGAATACCAGATTTAGATAAGCTCAATTCCTCTGCAAGTTCTTTGATGGTCTTACTCATAGCTGTCCTCATCTCGTGCGATCTAATGTCAATTATAGCAATGGCTACAGACGACTACCCATAAAAATACCCGAAACGATCTCAGAAATCGTTTCGGGTCACTTATTTGAATCAGATTTTAAGCCTTATTTTATAATGTTTTTGAACGATCCGTTAGGGTTAACCCTAGTGGATCGGTATAATTGTTTTCGACAAAATCAAAAACTCATCGTCTTATGGGTTAGGTTGCCACAAGCGTGTCCTGACCGTATGCTATTAATATTGAACGTTATGGATAAAACAGTGAATAGAGTCGGAGGCAGTAATGAAACACAAAAAAGCTTTAATCATCGCAGGTTGTCTTCTTTTATTAGTTCTGCTGGCCATTACGGCCATTAAGATATTCGAATTTCAAACGTCAGCTTCTCATGACCAGAAACCTACTTATTCCATTCAACGCATTCATCACACTGACGACCTTGTTGAGTCAGGGAAGATCGTTGCCAACGACACCCGGCTTTTACATAATCCAACTGGACGGATTGATCAAGTCAATGTGAGGGACGGCGATCACGTTGCCAAAGATGCGGTTCTGCTAACCGTTTATGATCAAACTGTTCAAGACCAAGTTAATGAAGCACAAAACGCATTAGATAAAGCACAGCAAGGATTGAATCGTGCCATCACCGCAAATAACAAGGTGATCGACCAATTCAATAAGTCCACTGATGCCACAGAACGAGAAACGTTGCAAGAAACGATCAATAAGAACAAGGATGACATCTCCGATCAGACGCGCGATTTGCAAGCACAGCAGACACAGCTCACTACCTTAAAGAACAAGGTTTATCAAAGCTTGTTAGCGCCATTCGCTGGTATCTTGACAATCATCAATGACGAGAAAACCGGTGATCCAGTTATCACCATCAACTCTGATGAGCGTCACGTCCAAGCAAAAGTAACCGAATATGACTATACCAAGCTAGCTAACGAACACCCCGCAAAGATCACAGCCATCGCCACTGACAAATCCCAAACAAGTGTCGTCCGGAATTTGTCACAGGTGCCTGACACAACCGATAAGCAAAACATCGCTACTTATCCGTTTACGGTACCTGTAGACGGCCGTTTTATGTACGGTCAAAGTGTCAAAGTGGCCCTGCCACAAGATGAAATCAAACTATCAGCTAAAGCAGTTGTTACGCGTGACAAACAGCTCTTTGTATGGCGAGTTAATAGCGCAAACAAGGTCCATCTTCAGCCAGTTGAGGGTACAAAAAAGAATGGCGTCTTTGTTCTAACCACTGGCATCAAATCAGGCGCAAGAATTGTAACCAACCCGGATAAGTCGCTCAAAGACGGCATGAGGGTGGTTAAATGATTCGCTTAAAGTCGGTTAACAAGTTTTATAAACAGGGGGCCACTAGCTTCCATGTCCTAAAAGATATTTCATTCAAGATTGATGCTGGTGAGTTTGTCTCGATTATGGGTCCGTCTGGTTCCGGAAAATCAACGCTCATCAACATTGTTGGCTTTCTAGATGATCAATTTGAAGGTGAATACTGGTTTATGGACGACAACATCCAAAAGAAAAGTCGTCGCGACTATGCAATATTACGCAACCAAAGTGTCGGTTTTGTTTTTCAAAACTTCAAATTAATTGATACCTTGTCGGTCGCCGAAAACATCGGCCTTCCGCTCATCTATGCTGGCAAACGACGAAAGGCTATTCGCTCCGAGGTTCAACAAGTTTTAAGTCAGGTCGGACTGCCTGATTTAGGAACCAAAAAACCGCGCGACTTATCCGGTGGTCAACAACAACGGGTCGCCATCGCGCGCGCGGTTATTACGAAACCCAATTTTTTAATTGCTGATGAGCCAACTGGGGCACTAGACAGCCAAACCTCCTCTGAGATCCTTGAGCTTTTCCAAAAGCTCAATCGGGAGAACCACACCACCATTATCATGGTGACTCACGATCAACAGGTCGCTAATCAAAGTCAGCGCATTATTCGCATTCTTGATGGCACGATCGAAAGCGATGAGGAGGTTCACTGATGAAAATTCAAGAACTGCTAGCAACTGCTTGGCAATCACTCATCGCTAACCCCAAGCGCAGCCTTCTGACCGTGATTGGTATTGTCATTGGCATCGCTTCCGTCATTACCATTATTTCGTTAGGCAACGGCGTTGAACAGGCCACCTTAAAAAATTTACAAACAACCCAAACAGGCAAACAATCGATAACTATCGATTATATCCCATATAACCCTAGCAAACCTACACCGGGTTTCAATCAAAGTGATATCGACTTGTTAACGGTTCAGCATGACATTGGTATTGACAAAGCAACCCTGCCCAAAGAACCAGACAATCCCTTTCAGTCAAATGTCCTCGTTAACGATGCCAACCAAACGGCCTCGCTCTCCTTAGTTAAACCAACCCAATTAACCATCATTGCTGGTTACCAAATTTCCGCCCAAGACCGGCAACTTAAAAATCAAGTCGCTATGATTAGTCGCAGCTTCGCTAAAAAGTGTTTCCGCACAACGATAAACGCTTTACACACTGCGCTTATTATCAACGGCTACAGTTATCAGGTTATTGGCGTGATCTCGACTGATAATAGCGCCGATATTTATCTTCCGAAAGAAACATATCTAGCGAACCAGACTAGTACCAGCGGTAATAGACTTAAACTAACTTTTCAAACTGGCAGCAACGTTTCAAAACAAGCAAAAAAGGCGGTCAAACTGCTCCAACAGTCAGGCAGTCAGCGATCATTAGGGGACTATTATTATTTCGATGCGGGCGCATTGCTCAGCGGCATCAGCAAGGTCATTAAAGGGCTCACCTATTTTATTAGTGCTATTGCCGGCATTTCGTTGTTTATCGCTGGAATTGGTGTGATGAACATGATGTATATTTCCGTCTCAGAACGAACCAAAGAGATTGGCATTAGGCTAGCCATTGGCGCAACCCCAACCCTTATTATGTGGCAATTCTTATTGGAAGCCATTATTTTAACAGTCTCCGGCGGTTTAATCGGCTTCGCTTTAGGTTATGGAACCGCTGTTCTCATTTCTTTAATGTTACCTTTTAATGCCGTGATAACACTTAATACCTTCTTTTTAGCCTTTGGCGTCTCTTCCTCGGTGGGATTAGTTTTCGGCATCTTACCTGCCAAACAAGCCGCTGACAAAAATTTAATCGATATTCTACGTTAATCGTTTTAAACGCAGTCCGTCTTTCTCACACAGCACCATGCTGAAATGGACTAGATTTCATTTTCGATATACTTGGTGCATATGATAAAACTCACTAACAAGTTCAAAGTCTAAATTAGTGGCTGGTGAAAGCTGGCTTGATAGCTGCACAATCACTGATATGCCAAGACGCAATCAGTTTATTAATTCGGATAAAATTAATTTAAGTGCGCAAGAAAACACGATATTTGCGATTTTTAGTGCACTTGCTGCGTAAAAATGAATTTGTCTTTTTAAAGCTTAATCTTTTGTCTCGATTCGTGTTGTCAAGATCGCCCGTATAGCAAGTGCTGTGGAACTGTTAAGCGGAAGACCAGTTGCTAAAAGACTGTTGTATCAGTTTTTATATAGCTTTCACCAGCCACTAAATTATATAATTAAAATTTCTTTCCAAGATGCAAAAATCCCTCCTCCTTTCCAGATAAAGCGACGTTTGCAAAACATGCCGTTAGAGAGAAAAATAAGTATCATAATAACTATAGGCTTAACCTAATAGCTTAAAATGGATCTTATGCAGTTTCAGCATTAATCGGCTCAAATCATTGCAGCAAACATTGCAAATAATTACAGTATAAATATCAAAGGAATATCGAAACCAACCATGGCGTTATATAAACCTCAAAAAAAACAGATGTAAAGTAAAGTGCTAACGGCCAAATTAACTTTTTCATCTTTTCTCGAAAGCTTGCAATATGATATTTAATCAAAGTCCCCGAAATAATTACAATTGCTGTCATTTCTGGAATTCCATGAGGTAAAACCACATAGATAAATTGCTGAATTCCTAAACGCTGAAGTAATATACCAACAACGGCTGCATTAAGAAAAAGTATTATCAGTGGCAAACGACTGTTAATAATTGACAATATGACAAGTACAATCACAAACAAAAGATTCCGAATTAAAATTTCTCCAACATTTTTAATATCTATGAGCGTCAATGGATTATGGCTTATATAATGAATTTTTCCATCGCCGCTCAGCAGATAGCCAGCTGCACAACCTGTAAATACAGAAACAAAGGATGATAAGAATGGCCGAACATTTATTAATCTGTACACTCTTTCAAGGCTCAAATCCATCCCACCTTATTAAACTAGACCCTTTATTAAATTAAATATTGATGTGCCGGCCGTCAAAATGAAAGCAAATACTATAAATATAATTTTCCAGTAAAGTATTGCCGATTCACTCCTAGCCACATATATCAAGACAGCTGTGTATAGAAACGTCTCCATTATTGATCTTGGCACTACTTGTATAGGTGAATTAAAAATCAGTAAATATGTAATTTCAAATACGCTTAATAAAATAAATGCAACTCCGTACCCCCAGTATATTATTGTACCGGTTGTTTTCCTTAAAAGTAATCGATATAGAATAGAAATAACAAACATAGTAAAGTAAACCACAACCATCTTCCCGATGACAAAAATACCAACAGAAATATAAAGTGGTAGCTTCTCAATTAAATTCCCTAATGATGAAGTTTCATTGCGAAGTATATTCAGTGTTAATATAGTTTGAATCGTTGTGAATGCCAGCAAAAACAAGAATATTGCTGCATTAACTTTATTTTTTTCTTTCACTGTGCTCCCCCCAAAAAAACAAAAGCTCTTGGACATCATAACGTCCAAGAGCTTTCGTCAATAATACAGTATTCTAAGCACTAACTGCTCCAAATGCAGTAGCGATCGGTACAATCCATGCTGGCAAGGTAACGCCTGCAACAACTGAAAAAGCACCTGCCAGTGATCCTCCCGCTGACACATAATTAACCATATCTTGATACCACCCTGGGGCCAAATGAATTCCGAGTTTGTTTGCAATAAAATAAATGTTAGTGAAAAGAATTGTTACCATTAACGCAGCAATAACAAAAGAGCCAATAGTTAGAACCGTCTTTTCCATTTTGGTCATATGGAGTTTTTCCACCGTGCTTAACATTACTCTCATTCCCTTCATAATTAACCTAACAATATACCACAAATTGTATTACAATTTAATTATAAGTCCTACTATTCATTCTCGCAAATATTTTTTCTCAGAAGGGAGATCGATTTCAAATGAAGACATTTCTGAACGTCTTGCTTATTGCTGGCTCCATTTTACTGCTTGGTTTACTATTCTCTAAAAATGAATGGTTTGCTGTAGCAAACCTAGTTTTTCTGGCACTGATTTTTGCCATACAACGTTTCTATGGAAAGAGTCACACTCATGAGTAGGGGCCGGTGAATATTAGTATGCCGTTAATCACAGTTTTTCAAAGTGCTCAATTGGACTAGTGTCTGCTTCGCTAAACACTACTTGAGTTTAACAATTTGATTATTTTGGCGTGTGACTTCGGACATACTAAAAGTCTCCGAGTTTTTTGTCGATTTTGCTTTGCAAAATTGATCGATTTTCATAGCCGTTACCTGTTCGGTAACGGCTGTTTTTGTGGGGAGTTAAGAGGGGAGCGAAGCGCCCTTCTTACAAGCCATTTGCTGACAATTGGGGAGCGTAGCGATACCTAATTGTCTAGCAAATGAACTGCTTGCCCTACGGTTAAATTATGTTAGACTGGACGTGAGCAACGCGATCGTCTGGCCTTACATAACTTTGGCCAATCGCCGACCAAATCGGGAGGGTATTAGCCCTATAGAGAGGTGGTTCGTTTTCATGATCCCCAAACGTCCTCAAATAAATTTTCGTCTTGATCCTGACCAATACGAGAAACTTCAAAAATCAGCTGCACCCTTCGGGCTTTCCGTGAGTGCTTATGCCAAGTCCTTGGCTATGAAATCCCGACTTCGCGAACCTAAATTTAGTCACGAAGACGCCGTTACCATCAACTTAGCGCTGCGTCACCTGGGCACCAACTTAAACCAACTGGCCTATCACGCCAACGCCGGTGATTTGACTGCCTTACAGAAAGCTCAAATGCAGGAAATTCGAGAGGCGGTTGATGCGATATGGCAACAGTTAAGCTAAGTCGTGCAGTGAGTGCTGGTGCCGCGATTAATTATGCGGAAGGTAAGAATCGCCTCAAGGAAACGGATCGGGCCTGGCTGCGTGAGCAGGGTGTCGATGATGAGCTCGTGGCTAAGTTAAGGGATCGAGCCGTGGCCCGTGGTGGCGAAAACGTTGATCTCAACCACGTCCGCAGTCAGATGCGGTCTACCCGTGAACTATTCGGCAATCGTGGGAAAACGCAAGCCTTTCGTGTCATTCAGTCCTTCGGGCCTGAAGACTTTAATGCCGCGGATCCAGCCGCTTGGCAACAAGTCAATGCGCTAGGAGTTGAACTAGGTCGCCGGATCGCGCCAAATCATGAGATTGCCGTCTACACCCATTTAGATGGTGATGGTCATAAGCTCCATAATCACATCATCATCAATGCCCCTAACCTCATTACCGGTCGCAAGTATCATCATCAAAACGATTTTGCTCGCGTTGCGGCGATTAACGACACCCTTGTCCGTGAACACGGACTTTCAGTGATTCAACACCACTCGCAACAACAAGAACGTCATACCTTGGCAGAACGCAAAATAAGCGCCAAAGGCGCTTACGTCTGGAAAGATGATCTGCGCTCCCGTATTGATTCGGTCATGCAAGATTCACGTACAATCGATTTTAAGGCGTTCTCAGCGTATTTATTCGAAAAAGGTGTTACAGTTCATGATCGCGGTCAAAACGTCTCATACGCGTTTTTAGACGCCCAAAACAAGCAACGACGAGTGCGCGGCCCCAAACTAGGGACAAGTTACGAAAAGGAGGCAATCACGCATGAGTTGGCAAACCGAACCCAAGCTCGAGAAGCACAACGCTTATCCGAGCAAGAACAACAGCGAGTTATTAACGCTCATCGAGCAACTGAACAACGAAAATACCAAACTCAATCAAGAGAACGAACGGCTCAACAACGAGAACCAAACCATGCATCAGCAACTCAAAACTTTGAGCGTCTTGCAAACACAAGTGGACACATGGAACAAAAAGCTCGATCAATGGGAACCCATTATCGCCAACTCCGACAACGCATTAAAACAGCAATTAAACCACTTGCAGCAGAGTTACAACGATTTAGCGAAGCAATACCGCGATTTGCACAAACAATTAGCGCCTATCTCCAAAATCAAGTAAGGAGCAATTACGTTGCCCTGAAACAAAAACTGGAAGCTGAGTTAACCTCTGCCTCAAAACCACCCGAAACACCGGCACACTCTGAAACTTATCAGCAATTGCTAGGCAAGATTAAGGAAAACGAAGCCATTGGTGAGCAAAAGCAACGGACCCAAGCCCAACAGCGGGCCAAAAGTAGGCAACAACAACGTCACAATGAAGGACCTACACTGGAACGATAGGGAGCAAGCACAATGACACTTTCAGAATCAGAAATCACAGCCTTAGTTACCGAACTTTTAGAAGGCCTGCGAGATGGTCGGCTTCATTTAGCCGAATCTGCTCAATTAACGGCTCACCTTGAGCAAACCATTAAAGAGCTGTACGCCGCTGATCGCGGACATTTATTTGGTGATGCACAGGCAGACCGCCAAATTGCTGATGGTCGGTTAGACGATGCATTAGCAGACTTTAAAGCACAGCTTGAAACCAGTCATAAAGCCTTGCTTGCGCAAGCTAAAACAGATTTAAACGCTCAGAAAATCAACGCTGAAGCTGAAACGACGCTCAAACAGGCCATTCAGGAAGCAACACGCTTAAATCAAGCAAGCCAAGCTTTACAAGTCGATTTGAAGCACAGCCGTCAGGCTGTCTACTGGGGCTATGCGCTGACCTTCCTAGGTGGTGTCGTCATCACGGCGTGCCTGATGTGGCTATGCTTTATCCCAAAGTGAGGCGATTAAATGTGATCACGATCATTCAGAGCTTTTATCAGCTCCGTTGGCGCATATTAGTGAGCTTCTTAATCTTGTTAAGCTTACTCAGTGTAGGTGCCATCAACGGCCGCATGCGTGTCATGGGAGAAGTCCTATGGTATCAATATCGTGCAGGTCAGTTAACCGTCAAACCCATTAAAACAAGCCAGTATGGGCGATCAGCAACCCAATCTCTTCAACGCCAATTAAAAGCTGAACAGCACAAGCAGAACGCTCTTAAAGCCTATCAAATCAACCCCTATGCCCACTTAGAGGGTCAAAAAGGGCAGTTACAGCGTCGAAATCAAGCCTTGTTACTTGCCAATCAACAAAAATACATGGTCCAGCGACACCAAGAAGCCCAACAAGAACATGTCTTACAACTTGAAAAACAGCTAGATCAAGTATCAGAAGCTTATCGATTCTTAGGATCAGTCTTGATTCCAGGAACCGTAAATACAGATAGGGCAAAGTTGGAAACCATCTTGCAGCTTTGTCAGCAACTACCCAAAGACGCTCCAAAATATGCTTATTATCAGGAACTAGCAGAAGCAGCAACTAAAAACTTGCCGACTAGTTTCTAGGTTTTAAGGGAACATCGTGACCGTTCTCCGAGCCCCTGGGCGAGGTTTTCTTGAACCACGCAAGCGAAGCGCGCTAGGGCAAGCCAAAGGCGCGCAGGCAGAGCCGGAGTTAAACGTGGCGTAGCCACACCTTTTTGGGAGCGTAGCGACCAAGTTTTTGTTTTTGATCTTGTATGGGGTTTGGGGAGAGGTTCTCCCCAAGGTCTTTTTGACATTTTTAGTTCTCAAAAACTAAAAGAATTAAAAGTTTTTTGAGCTTACGCGCGTATGTCAATACATTAGTAGTTACATTTGAACTACATTTAAATACATTAGGCGATGGAGAAATCTTGATAGACCGCAGGTTTGCGGGAAAATGTATATCAAAAAGGTCCGTCATGTATATCAAAAAGGTCCGTCATGTATATCAAAAAGGTCCGTCATGTATATCAAAAAGGTCCGTCATGTATATTGTTTTTTTGACAAATACTCTTTATCCGGTATTATAGCTATTAGAGGTATTAAAAG
>NZ_AP012543.1 GCF_000829035.1 Lacticaseibacillus paracasei subsp. paracasei
ATGACAAAGCAAGACGAAACACACCGGGTCATGTTCACTTTGACCGATCAGGCGATTGCAAAATTGAATCAGCTGGTCGCAAAAAAGCAACAGGAAGTGAATCAAAATCCGGAACTGGCTAAGTACCATGTCAGCGTGACCAAATCAAATATCATTGAGGACTGGTTATCAAAGCAGTGAGTTTAAAAAGCGCTAAAGGGCCTGTACTAGCGTTTCTTACTCTGGTGGGTATAATTAATGCTCTCTACATCAAAAACGGCTTAGAACGCTCATATTTGCGTTCTAAGCCGTTTTTATCAGCATAGGTTCTTGACACCAATAAACATCTTTAGTAATTGATCAAATTTAGGCAATGTGCTTTTGTCGGTGAATGGCGATAGCCCTACCGAAGCTTCAGCTGAGGTTCTTCTGAGCCACGCAAGCGAAGCGCGCTAGGGCAAGCCAACGGCGCGCAGGCGAAGCCGGAGTTAAATGTGGCGCAGCCACACCTTTTTAGGGAGCAACGCGACCAGAATTTTGTATGGGGTTTGGGAAGAGGTTCTCCCCAAGGTCTTTTGTGGTTATTAACAAGCAAAACACAAACACAAGCCTCGCGCGCGTTATATATACTTCTAAATACTTTTAAATACTTTAAGTACTTAGGGAGACGAGAATGGCTCAACCACGCGTTTAAATCGACTAATAGGGGGGTAAAAAGCACACGATAGGGGGGTAAAAAGCACACGATAGGGGGGTAAAAAGCACACGATAGGGGGGTAAAAAGCACACGATAGGGGGGTAAAAATTAAAAGGAGACAAAATTGTTCTCCTTTTAATGTATAATACCTCTTGAGGTGATTCTGTATGGTAGATGTAAAGAAGCTCTTATGGAAAAATGACCGTAACTTTAACAAAGACGAAATAAACGATCAACGCTATTTTTTGGTTGCTGAACACAACGACCTTATCACTAAAGCTCGCCATGACTTGAATGCGCGTGAACTTAAAATTATGGATTATGTAATTTCCAAAATTAAGCCTGATGACAAGAACTTCAATGTCATTCAAACATCTATGTACGAATTATCTAACGTACTCGAATTAAAACGTAGCGGTCGTACATATTCTCAATTAGCTCAAAATCTCAATGACATGCGTGCTAAGAGTGTCAGAATTTACAACGAGGTAGAAAGATCAATCACGATGACTGGTTGGTTTGAGCGTGCCAAGGTTTGGGAAAATGGTAAAATAGAACTCAAAATTAATGAAGATTTTGCGCCTTTTCTTTTACGTCTTAAGGATAATGGTCACTATACTCAGTATCTTTTACATGACACTGTCCAGCTCAAAAGCAAATATGCTATTTTGCTGTATAAATTGATGCGTGAGTCTGATAAAGATAATGGTCAATCAATCCCGATAGTCCAAGGCGCTCCGGATGATTTTAAAAAGTGGCTAGGCGCCCCCAAAAACTACGCTTACAAGGATTTGAAAAAAAGCGTTCTAATTAGATCGATCGAAGAAATAAATATGAAAATTGATGATATGGATTTGGAATTGTTTCAAGCCAAGCGAGGACGACAAGTAGTTCAAGTTGAAATTCACAATAACTTTGCACGCAGATCCTCAAGCAAAGATTTATAAATGCAACTGGTTATAATCTATGCTAAAATGAACCTAATCGAATGAATTTATGAACATCACAAACCCGTGTAGTCCGCAAGCTGCATGGGTTTTTGTGTCGAAAAAAGCCATCATCTCCGCAAGAAGATGATGACCCGGTGCCAGGTGCTGGAATTAGTCGCTACTCACACTACTTGTGGTTATCCAGCGCGTATTTCAACAAAAGCAGAAACACACCGACAAGCAGCGGCGCGATGATCGCTTTATCGAATGAATTCATGAACTATCACCACCTTTAGGCGCGGTATCACGCGAAAAGGCGTAGCGACTAAACTAGTATACCAAAAAAGCAGTAAACACCACTTTAATTACCAATCAAAAATAGTCAAAACTTCGTTATGGAATCTGCGCAGTTGACTAATGGCCATTAGCTGCAGTGCTCACCCTGCCTAGCCTCGTGCAACCCACTTTGTAAATAGCCACTGGTCTACTTGATCACGACCTGTACTGACGGATTTCTGGATTTTAAGACTTAGTGAAATAGCCACCGTGACTACGGTGGCTATTTGTTACTTTCCAGTACCAAACAATCTCTGCCAAAAAGACGGCGGTTGTTCTGGGCTACTTTCAGCCTTTACAGGCGCCTCTGGCGCTCGTTCATGCGTTTGGTCATTTGCTAGATCAGAACCGCTCTCAGGGTTGTTTTGGGGTGCTTCCAGCTTCTTAAGTTTGTTTTCGGCCATTAGTTGGAGTTGTTGCGATTGATCAAGTAGTTTCTGCATGTTCTCCAATTGGGAATCCTTAGCAAGAATTTGCTTATTTTTTTGAGATAGTTCATTCTCCTGAGCCGATATGCGCTTTTTTAGTTCATCAACCAAGTTAGTGTTGTCGTCGACAACGTTGGCGGTTGAATGGTTGGCACCCTGTTGTTGGTTATGATCTTCTATGTATTGGGACTTCAGTTCAAATACACCATCATCATCAACCACCAACTTCTGGCGTCCGTTGGTGGTAACGGTTGTTACGTGGTTGGCTCGGAAGTTGGCAGTTAGTTTCTTACTCACCGCTTGCTTGCTTATGCCTAATTCATTTGCTAACTCTTTGATGGTCTTACTCATATAACCGTCCTCATCTCGTGCATTCTAATGACGATTATAGCAACGGTTACGGATGGCTGCCCATAAAAATACCCGAAACGATCTTAGACATCGTTTCGGGTCACTTATTTGAATCGGATTTTAGGCTTTGTTTCAAGACGTTTCTGGACGAATCGTTAGGGTACAATCTAACGGAACAAATTTTGAAAGTTTATCAGTTAGTAATCATTGAGCCACAAGTTGTAGCCATATTGTCAATATCACGGTCCCGATCATTAACAGTATCTTGCTGAGAATCCAACGTTTCTCTCCTGCAGTATTCTCTACTAGAGAAATATTAGAAAGAGGAAAAGCCAACAATTTTTTGTGCCGAAATTCTAGCATCATCTGCACAATAGTCAAAATAACAAATAAGGCAATCGATGCCCACAAAATGATTACACGAACTCCCTCGTCCAAAGAGTCAATCAAAAAGCTATTTATTGAATAGACTATCCATCCGCCAAAAAAGAACACGAATGCCATAAGCTTTGTTGCACCTTCCAATTTGACTAATTGGTTTACCTTCTTAAATAAAGTTGGGTTTTCGCCCAGATACTTAGCCACTTTTATATAGGCTTCGCTACGTTTTTGATCAGAAGTTTGGTGCCGCACCATTATTGTTAAAGCAAGCGAGCTCAACAATATGGAATATCCCAGTACACCAAGTATTAATGGTAACAATCCCAATTAATCACCTCCTTAAAAGCTAAGCAGCAATGAACGTCGCTGGCAATAGTTTAGCAGCAGCTCCAATAAGAGTAGCCGCTACTTCTGGAGCCATAATAATTGTTACTATTAATACAAACGCCCCTGCTGCCCAAGGAATCCACCCCAAGTTTGGTTCATGTTCAGAAACAGGAACATAAATTGGTTTATAATCTTCAGCTGGGATCCCTAATCCATTTGGCTTAGTGTATATCTCGATACTCAACGAAGTTGTAACATTTTCCTGTTGTCCGTTGGTAACAACTGTTGTTGTAGATTCACAGACCACTTTAAATCCTAGCATTCCATTTTTGGTTGACATTCCAACTTTTAGATTTCCATTGCCAATCATTGGCCCTAGTGTACCAATCAAAGATGTAAAGTCAAAATTCTTTGCGGCTTCGTGTGCTTCTTTGAATTTATCGATCTCAGATTGTACTTGAGTTCCTAATTTACCATCAGAAATTGTAAAACCTAGTGGCGCTCCACTATCGTTGCTCGCAAAAGTACTTGATAGTTTAAGATAAAACTCTGCCAAAATAGTTGATACATGAATTTCAGGGCCATCAACCTCTAAGGTCGGAATATCTGGTTGTAATGGTTTTAACTGATAGGCATTGTTAATTAAGGTTCGCGCAAACTCAAGGCGTACTGCGTTAGGATCCACTTTGAAAGTCCCGCTTCCCTGGTCTTTTCCTGAAGAAGCTACTTGGTCAATATCAACACCTGCAGCTGAGTATTCCACAAACTGATCAAATGCCCAATTTTGAGGCATCTTAAAACCTAGGTTTCCGCTCCATCCATATGACATATCAGCGACGTAGGAATAAAGAATATTGGTCCCCGATGCAGCGGTTACCCGATTACATACATTCCGTGTTCCATATATTCCAATTTTGAAAATACTATTGTTCATAGCTTGGCTAATACCACGGAAATAAGAAATAATTGTGCCATCTATATCGCCACTTTGAACATCCACATCAACTGCAAAGTAAATCGTAGTTGCAGCCGGAAACCCTAACTTAGCAGCAGTACTACTTGCAACAAATCCGTCATGAATTCCCTGCTGTAGACTAAAGTAATCAAACTCATAGCCACCATCTTCATATATTGGCACAACTTTTAGTCCAGCCTCAGTAAGATTTGCAAGTTCCGTGGAAGTCAAGTATTTATCACGTTCGGCAGCCCCTGCACCAACGCTGCCAGTTAGATAACGAGCAACTATTGAAAAATCGAATTGCTTTAGTTGTTTTGCCTGTGCAGCACTTAATTGAGTTGCTGTATCAAAAGTATTTGAATCACGATTAGTATTGCCGTTGCTAGTCAACAATCCTTTGATGACGGTTAGGTCAGCTGTGCTATTAAATGGCGGTAAATTCATAAACTTTCGAAAAGCTACCACTGCCGTTGCTACGTCTGAACTAAAATAGCCATCAAATGCCCCTGTATAAAAGCCGTTCACATACAAGCCGTATTGGATGACCTGGACAACGTCGCTATTGGCTCCCTGATTAACAGTAGGTGTAGCGGCAATTGTCCCTGGACCATAGTTACCATTTGCTTGCGCAGAACTCATACCGATTGCTCGTTGTAAGGCATAAATCAACGCTGTATTAGTTGCTCGTTGATAAACGCCATCACACGGCATCAATTCTTGTAATTCCCCAGAGAATTTACGGTTGAGCGCTTGCTGCATGGTTCGAACCTTAGCATCGCCGTTTGAAACTAAGACGAAAGCTGCCATGTCAAACAAAGCCGCCATAAATGCCACTGTCACAGATCCATCAGCCGCAATGCCAGCATCTTGCTGAAGTTCTTTAACAGCATTAAGGGTGTTATTCGTGAACTCATTATTAAAGTCTACTGGACTAATCCCTTTGCACCAGAAAGCCCCTTGAATGAGTTGAGCAATGTTCCCCTTATATCCTGGCTTCAGACTACCTACAACAGGTGCTAAGGCGTTTTTGGTCGTCTCGCCAAAGCCTTCACCAATAGCACTAATACCGATTTCGTGCTGTAATCCCATTCTTAGGCTATAAATTGTTGGCCATCCCGTTTGCCCGTTTTCTGGAGCTGCGACAAAGCCAGGAACGCTACCATACGTTTTGTTGAGCCATTTTTGAACGGCTCGTACTGCTTCATCTGCCATTTTAAAGTCTCCTTTTTTGTTTTAGACAGCACGTCTGCCGTCACAAAAAGCAAACATATGTTCGGATTCATTTCATCTCTTCAAAGCTTCGAAAGGCAACCCTGATCCACAAATAATCCTTTTATTTTGAACTTAGCAAAAAAATGAGGCCCTCACATAGTGTTGAAGTTGCCTCATTCTTAATGTCTATATTTAAAGTATTGCCACAACGATGGATCATCGAACGCTCATGGACTTGGTTAGACATGTATCGACGACTATGAAAATGTGGGCGCAAGCTCAATTTCACCTTCCAAATGTTTGTGCTATCTCATTTAGCGCTGGTTTTTTTAGGATAGACTAGACAAGGACTAATAATTTCTCAAGAATCCCGCAACTCCACTATTCATTCGTCGAAATCCCCACTGATACTCTTGTCCTTGCACGTTCGACCAAGCAAGAATGTTTATTCCGATAACCGAATTGTTGCCATCAAGTAATGGACCTCCCGACATGCCATGATACGAATTAATTTGTTGTGAAATATATATTCCTAGTGGGTCCTCTGAAAAGGGTGTGACAGTCCCACTTGATTGAACCATGACTCCTTGAAGTTCGTACCCTGATTGCGGATCGCCAGGGAATCCAATGGATCTTGCTGCCATCGTATCAGCAGGGTTCGTATTTAAATTAAGACCCGCAGGCATACTACCAGACTTCATAGAGACAATTGCAGCCCCGTAATCATTCGAAGTAGCTGTTGAATTATTAATCCATGCCTGTGGCACTATCAATCTATTCAATACTCCGTAACCGACCCCTTGATGATTTGCTTGACTATCACCAAAGTTAATAATTCCTCCAGAAATATAATGACCATCATATAACATGTGTGCTGCTGTCCCTATACGGTCTACTCCAATGCTAAATCCAGTACCGCCAGAAGTTCCACTGCTCAGCTCTGTGCCATTTGAGTTAGAGATGATTTTTTTATACGAACTGTCAAGGTATGGTGAGTTAATGACCATGACACCATTTGCCATCGAAAACCACGTGCTCAAAACCCCAACGGAACTGTACGGCGCCGAATTGGGGTTTGACACAGGTGATACCGTCCTCACAGATAGATGATTAGACGATTTATTCAGTTTCGCAAGATATTCGGACGTAATTCCTTGAACTTTCTTTCCTTCTTTTAAATCCTGATATTGATCAGGTGTATAAGCTTTGACACTCCCTTTAAAATCGGGATAAGAATACTGATATTGTCGAATGATTTCATTCAAAAACTGTTGTGTTGTCGTCTGGTTAGTCAAAACAATATCATTCTTTGGTAAAACATGGCTATTCGCTGCCAAAGGATTTGCCATACTATCAGCACTTACACTTACCGTTTGAACTTGAATTATCGCTAAGGCTGCAGCTATCATAGTGATATATGCCCATACTTTTCGCAATTTAATTCCCCCTTTTTCTTAAAAAAAAACCGCATTCACGGAGGCTTGTCAATGCTTTTAAAAAACAAACGTTACTTTTGGCTCATCTTGGCTGTCAGCATAATTGGAGTAATTGTTCTTGCGGTGTTATGGCGCATGAACCCTGAAGGAACGGCCTCAAATAAGTTTGAACGTCCCACCATTACTATTAAAAAAGTCAAACTTATTAAGCACAGTAACAGTATTGCTGTCACATTTGCTACCTCTCCAAAAAGCAAATATACGATAAGTGATCTTAAAGAGAATCAACTTTCTTCTGGCATTTCGAATAAAAGAGAAAATACCGTTTCGGAATTAAAGCCCTCCTCCTCTAAGCTTGCAATACGGGTTAAGCATAACAATAATATACAAACCAAAGTGGTTTCTGTTCCCATTGGTTATCATATTATAAAAAGTGCCATTTCAAGAAAGCCAATTCCTATGGGAGAAGAGTTTAAGTACAATGGAAAGTCGCATGTTTTATTTAGCATGACCATTACCCCTAAAAAACAAAACAAGAACAGTATAAAAAACACCACTGCTTTTAACATAACGGTTAAAAATGATCACTACCTTGTCCCTGTCGTATTAGATACCAAATACCTTACTGTTTCTGATTCAGAAGGTAACTCATTAAAAGTAAAGCCATTCTCAAAAATTTCTATTCCAGCAAAAAAGAAAAAGACCATTGCAATAACTATTGAGGGCGTTCCCGCAAGCTCTGCCAATGGTCTAGTTATAACGTATAATACTGTCGATTTAGACTTACCAATCTCCTTTATAAATTCCTGAAATTACACTAACTGTCCCCCACCTTGACAGTCAGTACACTCAAACTGTCTCTTATGCTTACAAACACGTAATTTAGGCGGTTTTTAAGCAAAAGTCGTTAGTTTTCATAAATGTTATCTTATACTCTAATGAGATCTAGCTTGTGATAATAAGGCTGTTTTTCTTTGACAGCCTTATTAAGCACACTAATCAATGTCAATTCGAAGTTTTTGGTTTCCTACTTGGCCAACTTTGTTATCAGAAATTCCAAAACTCATTGCCTCCCGCCACCATATATTTATCGAGCCATTTTGAAAATGAAAAATCGAAATATCGGTCTGCTTCTATTCCGGGATGAGTTAGATATGATTTTCCTAACCGATACTTCTCTATATCAATATACATATCTCCGACATCCCTTATATGGAGAATGGGTACTTTATTTACAAAACTTTTAGGCAGTGCCTCTTTTTCTTTAATCATTTTTCTAATTGAATAGACTTCACACGTATATCCCATAGGAATCCCTTCGATTGTTGTGTCAAATAAAAATAGTCCATTAGTAATCGAGAGAAACTCAATGTAATCCTGTGGAAGGTTCCACCTTTTTATTTTTTCTATATCATCAGCGTGTGCAGGAGGTTCTATCTTAAAAGAAACATTTTGCACATCTCCATCTAATTGGAATGTTGAGAGCGCTTTTTCCCCATTTTTCGTCACCTTTATTAAAGAATTAATTCTTCGCCGAATTAGAGATTCCAAATGAGTTCCTCCTCAATAGTTGTTAAACCACGCGGTGATCAACCGATGATTTGGTGTTAACACCGGCATCAAATTATTAAAGTCATTTGTTCCGCCATAAACTCTCGGGCGAATATGATGCACTTCTCGAGAACTCCAAAAATCTGCAGATTGATTGCCATATGTTTCACTGAACGTTTTAATATAAATATATCTATCTTTTGATGACCAACTAGGAGATTTTGATAACTTAGTCCAGGTAGTATTAATAGGTGTTTCTGCATCTTTTTTAGACACGGGATCAACATATTCAGGGAAATTCTGTCCTATTTTATTTTGTAAATAGATGGCCGTTGGTGGGATTGGTTTTACATTAGCCGCTCCATTAACTCCTATAAATCCAACAGCGCCAGCAACGTTAAAAAATGTGGTTTTGGCTGGCAATTCTGTAAAACCAAGTAATCCTGTTTGCAAACCGCCTATTTTGCTAATGGGTGCCAGCGTATTGGCATTCACCGGACCTGCAAGGGTAGGCTCAGTATTAAATTCAATTTGCACATCAACTGCGGCTGGCGGGACACCCTCAATAGAATCAATCCAGAAATTGACTCTGAATTTTCCGGATATGTATTCTTCCGATAAGTGCCAGGTAATATTTGTAACAGGAACTTCTGCACGAGAACTTATGCCATTGCCATGACTATTATTCAGTACCACTTGTTTTCCAGAAGCGATAATTGGTTGTCCATTTTCTGGATTACTTCTTGATAACTTGTCAGCATTGGTCAGTTGAGTATTGTTATCGCTAATACGGCTTTCAGTTGAAACAATTTGATTTAAAGATTGTGTTGTGTCTGCGGATACAATTGTTGAATACCCAAGCAAATTGACTAGAAAGAGCCCGAATATTAGCCCAATAACTTTCCACTTTTTCACGCCTATTATCTTCTTTCCAAAGTTCTTCAGTGCCTGGCAATAACTGTATACATTGAGCAGTATAGTCGCTATTTTATAGCTGAACAACTCATAAAGCTCAATTATTATTAGCCTATAAAACCACTGCCTAAGTGAATTGATCTAGAACGAAGCACGCCGAAGAAGTCGCTAAATGTGCTAAGAAAAATGTGCTTGAATAGCTCAAAAGTAATTAGCGTCTCCATTGAAAATCCGTTATTTTTAAGTGATCTAGTGTTAACTATGAATCCCAAATAAAAAGCAAAATCCGTAAATGCCAAATTTTCCTTTTTGACGTTTTTCTACTGTCGCGAGATTTGCAAGTGTACGTACACTTACGATGAATTGACAGAATCTCAGCTGCGCTGATCGTCAATTTTGTTTGGGGGCACGCCCCCAATCCCCCTGTTATTTTGAAGGGAGGTGAGTCCCCCTTCAAAATCAAAATTTAAACAGCATCTGCCGCCATCTTTTCGCTGACCTTCTCACGATGTTACACGTGGTGTTGACACCCACTTGCATTTAGAGTTTCATTCAAGTTGAACATTGTGTAATATATGAGTTGCATTTGATAAACATATCAGTTGCTATTTGTGCAACTTTAAAGCTTCGGCTAATTCAACGTTCTGTTAATTTACAAGCATCTCGACAGTTTCTGTTAAAGCAACATCTACGCTTCAATTCGAGCAACTCACTATACGTATGCCGAGTTGCAGACAAGCTACTATATAGCTGTACGCGCTGAAACACCAAAAATCGTTCGTTTATGCCCAATAAGCGAATAATCTTGCTCAGGTGTAGTAAAAAACTGTTTACGTGTAGTGAATGGCGCTAGCCCTTGTCGTAACTGGCATCATCCACGTGTAGTAAAACGCGTTTTACTACACGTTCGTAATTTTTTCACGTGGAGTAAATGGCGTTTTACTACACCTTTTGACCCCAACGTGCTATCACGACAAACCAAACCGCACTGCGGTTTACCCCAATTTTGGGGTCAGTTTTGCCTTATGCTCTTTCATGATTTTAGGCGCGTTCCAAGCAGTCTCAAAAAGTGGTCGATCCAGGCGAGCCGATTTTTGAGAAGGATTGGATAGCAACTCAATTTATTTTGATCTTTTGCTTGGAGAAAAACGTTCACGTTTTGACCAGGGCCGTCGCAACTGTTGACCAAAACTCGTCCGGTAACGTGACGCTATTTAAACGCCGCGTTGGTTTGCTAGACGACCATTCATCATCACCATTCAGGAGGTTTTTGAA